>NZ_CP120734.1 GCF_029542625.1 Tepidibacter hydrothermalis | reverse complement strand
GATTAACAAAAATATATTAGATGAAGAATCAAAATAATTAATTTCCTACATTAATATAGTATATGATAATGTTAATAGTTTTTATTTATGCATCTATTTCATTGAAAAAGTGAATGAGCTTGTAGTACATTCTTCTACTTATAACTGCTCTTTGTTTTTCCCAATCTATATATGTATTTTCAGATACACCTAATATTTTAATAGCTTCATAAATTTTAAACTTATTCTTTTCTCTCCACTTCTTCATCAGATTTCCATAATCCTTTATAATAAATTTAGAATAACTATCACAAAGAACTTCTTCTCCTAAAACATTGAAAAGATTAATTAAAACTTTTCTTGAAGGACGTGCAGTACCATTTTCGTAATTGGCTATACCAGAGCCGGTAATATTTATTAAGTCACCTAATTGTTTAGGCTTTAGATTTTTATTCATTCTAAGCTTTTTAATACGTTCCCCAATAGTATCAGAACTTGAAAGTTCATATGACTCAAGTTTCTCAGGCTGTAATGTAAGGTTAATATATTTTGGAATGGTCGCAATACTATCAACTGTGCTCATGCCAGCTTGTATGACGTGACACTGATAGAGAGCGCGGTTAGAAATAAATTAATTGATATGGGAATAAAAATAATATTTAGAACAAGAGTTATAGATGCATATGTTGAAGATAAAACTATTAAATATATAAAGCTTGATAATGATACTAATATTATGGCGGATTCATTCGTAGAGACAACAGGAACAACTGGTCCTATGGGAAATTGTTTAAAATACGGAAATGGATGTTCTATGTGTGTTTTAAGATGTCCTTCATTTGGAGGAAGAGTTAGTATTACTAAAAAATGTGGGATAGAAGATATAATCGGAAAGAGAAAAAACGGAACCTATGGTGCCTTTAGTGGTTCTATAAAACTTAATAAAGAATCTTTAAGTGATGAAATAAGAGAAGAACTAAATAAAAATGGGGTTTGTATAGTACCACTTCCAAAAGAAGAGATTAATGAAGAAAAATTAGATATAAAAGTATGTCAACAGTATGCATTAGAAGCATTTGCTAAAAATCTAGTTCTTCTAGATACAGGACACGCAAAATTAATGGCTCCTTTTTATCCTTTAGAAAAGCTTAGAAGGATAAAAGGATTTGAAAATGTAAAATTTGAAGATCCGTATTCAGCGGGTATAGGTAACTCTATAAGATATCTATCTATTGCTCCAAGAAATAATAATTTAAAGGTTATTGGTCTTAACAATTTGTTTGTTGCTGGAGAAAAATGTGGTCTTTATGTAGGTCATACTGAGGCTATATGCACAGGATATCTAGCTGGTCATAATAGTGTTAGAAATATGATAGGCATTCCTCTATTACAGCTTCCTGCAAATACAGTTATTGGGGATATAGTGTCTTATGCAAATGAAATTATGTATAAAGAAGGTGGAGACAAATTAAGATTCACATTCGCAGGATCTATTTTCTTTGAAAGAATGAAGGAAAGAAATTTGTATACAACAGATCCTGATGTATTGTATGAAAGAATCAATAAGGTTGGGCTTTTGAATATATATGATGAGAGATTGATTTGAAGAGATTGAAGCTGTGGCATTGATTAGGTGCCATGGCTTTTTTACATTCTTAAATCAAAAGTTACTACAATAGATAGCAAGAGAACATCTTGAAGTAGTGAATCATAAAGAAGCAATACTTTATGTAGAAGATATAGTAAGAAAAAATGAACCGTTTTGTGAGTGGCAGATAAATAATATTCATAGACTTGTTTTAAAAGCAATAGACGATGAATATGCAGGAGTATATATAGATCAAAAGGTAATTATTGCAGGAGCAAAGTATGAACCACTAGAACCAATGCTTATTAAAGAAGAGATGGAAAGATTAATAGATTGGTATAATAATGAATCTCAAACATTGCATCTAATACAAAGAGCAGCACTAGTGCTCTTGATAAAGTACATACAACAAACCAAAATGATGATTGTATAGAATTAGTAGTTGAAGAAGTAAATAGAACTTTAGATTTATATTTAAGGCTACTGTAAATGAATATGTAATAAAATATGCGTAAATCCTCTCAAAATAAGTAGAGGATTTTTTTCTTTAAAATATACAATAAGAAGAGTTGTTGTTGAAATGAGTCATGGTATTTTTTCCTACTAAGTATGCTATAATAAAGGAATAACCTTAAACTAGAGGAGAGAAATATATGAAAAAATTACCTATTGGAATAAGTAATTTTAAAAAATTAATAGATGAAGGTCATTATTATGTAGACAAAAGCTTATTTATAAAAGAAATAATAGATGATGGTTCAGAAGTTATATTGATTCCAAGACCTAGACGATTTGGTAAAACTCTTAATATGAGCATACTTAAATATTTCTTTGAAAAGACAAAGGTAGATAATAAATATCTATTTAAGGATTTAAAAATAAATGAGTTCAAAGAAATAATGGACACTCAAGGAAAGTATCCAGTTATATATATAACGTTTAAAGATATAAAGTTTTCTAATTGGGAAGATTGTGATAACGGAATAAAAACATTAATAAGTTCATTATATGAAAAACATGACTATCTTATAAAAGAAAATTTTTTGAGTGAATTACAAACAAACTACTATAATAAAGTAATAAGTGGAAATGTTAATATGGTAGAACTTTGTCAAAGCTTAAAAATGCTTACAAAATATTTATGTGAATATCATAATGAAAAGGCTATAGTATTAATAGATGAATATGATGTACCTATTCAAAGTGGTTACTTAGATAATTACTATGATAAAATAATTGAATTCATGAGAGTGTTTTTAAGCAGCGCTCTTAAAGATAATGAATATTTAAAAAGAGGAATATTAACTGGGATACTAAGAATAGCGAAAGAAAGTATATTTTCAGGTCTTAATAACTTACATGTATGTACAATACTCAAAAAACATTATACTAAGCATTTTGGATTTTCACAAGAACAAGTAGAGCAAATTCTAAAGTATTACAATATAGAGTATAAAATAGATGATATAAAAAAATGGTACAACGGATATAACTTTGGTGATAATGTAATATACAATCCTTGGTCAATACTTAATTACATAAAAAATCATAATGATGGATTTAGACCTTATTGGGTAAATACAAGCAGCAATGATTTAGTTAAGATAGTACTTACAAAAGCAGGAGAAACCGTAAAAAAAGAACTTGAAGAGTTAATACAAGAAAAAACTATTGTAAAACAGATAAATGAAGATATAGTAATGAAAGAAATAGAAAATGGAGCAGAGAATGTATGGAGCTTTTTATTATTTAGTGGATACTTAAAGGTTATAAAAGAAGATTTAAAAATGGGAAGAAGTTTTTGCACATTAGAAATACCAAATCTTGAAGTAAAGTACTTATATGAAGAGATAATAATGTCTTGGTTCAAGGAAAGTATTAATAATGAAAAATTCAACTATATGTTAAAAAGCCTAACAACAGGTGATATAGAAACATTTGAAGAAATACTTAGTGAATATTTAATAAAAAGTGCAAGCTATTTTGATATAGATGAGAGTGAAAAGTTTTATCATGCATTTGTACTTGGAATATTAGTTGCTTTAAATGAAGAGTATGAAGTTAAATCAAATAGAGAGAGTGGTTATGGAAGATACGATATAATGGTTATCCCTAAAGATAAAACTAAACTTGGGGTAATAATAGAATTTAAAAAAGTAAGCAAAAGAAGAAAAGAAACTCTTGAAACAGCAGTTGATAAAGCTATAGTTCAAATAAAAGATAGAAATTATAGACAGGAATTAGTAGATAGAGGAATAAAAAATATACTAGAGCTCGGAATTGCTTTTGAGGGAAAAGAAGTTTTAGTTAGAGAACTGAATAGATAGGATTAATTGAAATCTGCCATGGTTGAGATAACTGATATGGCAGATTTTATTATTGAGGGGAATTACAGTAGAATGCACGTCTAGACTTAATTTTTAATAGATTCACTTTTTTACCTAAAAGTATATTCTTACATTTAACTTGTTTTGAGATTAACTATAGTAAAAATAAGTTTATTTATAGCATACAGAAGAAACTGATTAGAAAAGATTACTGTTTAGGTAATGGAAGACAAGCAAAATTTACTTAATAGGTAAATTTTAGAAGGAATATACACTATTCATGTAGAAATTTTATACTTTGTGGCAAATAATAGGATTTAAATATAGGAGGAATATGTATTATGATAAATACTTGGATTTATTCAGCAGATCCAAATGAGTATGATGTAATTAGAGCATTTAAGGATTTAGGTCAATTGGATTGGAGCATGAAAAGTAATGCTGATGTTAATGACATAGTATACATATATATAGGATATGAAATTAAGAATATAGCAATCAAAACTAAAGTTATTGAAATAAATCCTGAAGAATTTATAGATGACGGTGATTATGTTATTAATATTGATAGAATGGATGGAGATAACTGTGGAGATTATATAAGATTAAAAATGATTGATTATTTTGATCAAGATAAAGAAAATTTAATGACTTATGAATTAATGAGAGATAATGGTTTAAATGGTCCTATCAGAGGTCCTATAAAATTAGATAATAATGAGCAGTTAAAAGGATACATTGAGCTTTCAGAATCAAAAATGATTAAAAATAGAATTGAAAATTTAAAAGTATCGGATGTACTTACGAACAATCAGTTAATGTATACATTTAAGTGTAGTAACTCATCAGGAATGAGAAGAGCTCATAAAACTAATACATTATCTATAATTTCTGATCATACAAAAGCTTTATATGAGGATAGATGGATAGATGGCATATTTCATTATACAGGTATGGGCCAAGTTGGACACCAAAGTTTAGATTATGCTCAGAACAAGGTATTATATCAATCAAATGATACAGATATTAAAGTGTATTTATTTGAAGTGTTTGAAGAAGGAAAATATGTTTTTGAAGGTCAAGTTGAATTATACGATGAACCATACCAAGAAGAGCAAACAGATAAGAATAATGATATAAGAAATGTTTGGGTATTTCCTTTAAAAAGATGTAATGAAAATCAAGATGTAGTAATCAAAGATAATTCATATAAGAAAAATAAAGACAAGAAAGAAAAAAAAGCTAAAAAATTATCTGATAAAGAACTTTTAGAAAAAGCAAAGAGAGCTAGAAAAAGATCAGGAACTAGGAATGTAAATACTGTTGTATATGACAGAGACGAACATGTAGCAGAGCTAGCTAAAAGGAGAGCTAATGGCATTTGTCAGTTATGTGGGCAGAAGGCTCCTTTTAACAATAACAAAGGTGAGCCTTACTTAGAAACACATCATATAGAGTGGTTATCTAGAGGAGGAGAAGATTCTATAGATAATACTGTAGCTCTATGTCCTAATTGTCATAAAAGAATGCATATTTTAGATTGTAACGAAGATATAAAAAAACTAAAGAAAAATATGAAAAGAATAGTATTAATTAATCAATGATAAAAATAGAAACTTTTACTAAAAAAGTAAAAGTTTCCATTTAACTTAATTGAAAGGATCTTAATTTATAAGTTTAAAAAATATAACTATTTATTATCTAACAGTACGTCAAGTTCTTTTTGTATAAATATAAAAGTAATAGGTATAAAAATTAGATTTATTATAGAAGATAATATCATTTCAGATACAGAAATAACTTTTAACATATCAGTATTAGGAACTATATCCCCATAACCAACAGTAAAGAAAGTTACAGAGCTATAATAAAAAGATGTAAGATCACTCCAAGACGATGAGATAATAAAATTGTTTTCACTACAACCGTAATAATTGTCATATATGGTGCTAAAACCATATATTATTATAAAGACTATTAGCAAATAATTAAATATTAAGATTAAAATATTGACTATAGATTTAGTGTGTTTTTTATTTGAATGAAAATTTATACAGAAATTTATTATATTTATAAAAATAAGTAATAAATAAATTAAAAAAATTATAAAAAATAGTTTTGTATTAAAATTAAGAGTATCTATCTTAATTTGTAATAATGAATATAAATTTGTAATCCCGTATAATAAACAATAAAACGAAATATTGGATACAATAGACAGGGTGTTATGCTTAAACTGAGAAAAAAATAAAAATACGGTATAATCTATTAAAATAATCCACATACCAATAAGCTGATATGAAAAAGTATGACTTAAACTAATTACAGAATAAGAAAGCAACGCTATTAAAAGTGTAATAAAAAACAATGATTTTTCTTTTTTACTAAAGGGCATTAAAAAACCTCCTATCGTGGTGGAGTATATCTTTTGTAAGGACAATCGGCTTGTGACTTAGAATCAGAAAGACTAGAGGTCCAATTACGGCTAATTGATATTTTTAATGATTTTTGTGATTTACATATTAAATAAACGCTTTAAAATTAAATAAAAACCTCTACAAAATAAGTAAACGTTTTTATTATAATAAACTAATATTCAATCTACTATCAGATTCAATAGCATCCATAAAATCAGAAACATTTTTATATGTAGGATCAGCTGCATAGACTCTTTGGAATTTTTTCTTAGCCAAACCTTTCTTACCTAACTTAGCATAAATAAAACTTATAAAGTAATGACAATCAATATAAGGGTAGTTCATACTTCTTTTTCTACCTACTGCAGTTTTAAAACACTCAAGAGCAACCTCATATTGATCTTTACCTAAGAAGCACATTCCTTTCATATGATTCTTCCATAAACTAAAATCAAAGCCATTGAATTTTTCCTCAGGTAAACTCTGAGCTATAACTAAAGCTAAATCAAAATCCTTCTTATTCACTAGAAGTTCAATAGCACTAGCTTTAGGAGCCCAATAATCAGAAGCAGAAAGAATAGAGATATCTATACTCTCAAAGTACTTCTTATATATCCTATAAGCCATATCTGAATTACCTAAGTTACTGTAACACTCAGCTTTAAGCAATTCTAAGTCTTTATTTGCATTAGGATGTTCTAAAACTTTATCTAATTCAGGAATACAACTATCATATTTCTTACTAGTATAGAATTTATACGCTTTTAAGTAATGCTTTTCAACCCAATCAGTTTTAAGTCTCCACTTACTGGACCAAAACATTGAAGCAAAAGCAGGTAAGAACAAGATCGGGTGAGCAAACCCAAATAAGAATAAGAAAATCCCAACAAATAAAAGTACTGTTTTATGATTGTAGTGTTTACTTTTAAGCTCCCTAGGTAAAGTAGAACTTATAAAAGGATTTTTATTTATATTCGATGAACTAGAGTGAACATTATTATAAGTAGAGCTCTTACTATTAGACTTAGTATTCTTTTTATAACTATGCTGTTTTGAATAAGAAAGACCTGTTCCAGGAATAGATGCAGTAGTTCTTACACCTTTAGTATTAGCACTTACTCTAAAACCTTTAACTCCAGCACTAACACCTACACCTTTTGTTTTAATTAGTTAACTACATCTATAAATTCAGATTTAATAGTATATCCATCTTTTATATTTAAAGTTTTTAAAACAAGGTTATCCCAGTTGATTTTTAATTCTATTTTGCGATTTGCATATTTAGAATCTTTATTGAAAGTAATCAAATATGTATCATTTTCGTTTGAAGTATTTTCAATTTTTTCAATAGATTTTCTCATATCACCTAGTATTTGAAAATTATTAATCGAAGTTAAGGCTCCATCACCTAACGAAAGAAAAGTACTGTGACTGACACATGGCCCTGTAGCAGCTGCGCCAAAGCCAGGATTTTCTGAAGGTTTTTCACAGTTATAGTTCCAACTCCATCCAGTTAATTGAGCACCGCTTCCACGTGGAATTGGAATAGAAGGAGAAAATAATTGCTCAAGTTCTTTATCTCGATTATCTAAATTACTTTTTTTAAATTCATTCGTACATATCCCTTCTGTATTTATTCTATTTTCTCTTTGGGCATTGTAGTAAGTATCTATTTCTGATTTAATCTTATAACTACTACTGAATGCTGTTCTGTTCACGATTGCTAAAATAGTGTGTGCTTTATTGTCAGTAATATTGTCTGATTGTATTTTTAACCCTTCATCTTTTGTAAAAGAGTATTTCCATCCAAATTCATCTACAGCAAATCTCCAAGTTAAAGGGAAATATGTTGTATCCCTAAAAACCAGTAACGGATAAGGTTCTTTATTATTTTCAATATGTTTGTTATTTACAGTTATTTTAAAAGTAGCTTTTTGCGCAGTATATGTTTGCTTTGGAACATTTATATAGTCATCATATATATCATAATTTGAAAATTTATTTGATTTATTTACAACTAAACCAGTTTTATCATTCCAATAGGTTTCTAAACCTAGAAATCTACTATCTGACCATGTTATAGGAATATACACTATATTTTTATATGTAATTAGAGGGTATTTATTATTAATGTTATTAATTAATGTATCGTTTATATAAACATTAAAATCTGGAATATTCACCTTGATATTATTACTTTTAGCATATAATTCATTTGAAGTTGTTACAAAAAAAATAATTGTGAGTAGTATTAAAGTCAGCTTTTTAAATCGTTTCATCTTTAGCACTCCTTTTGTATTCTAAATAGAATTTGTATTTTTACAATATTTTCTAATTATTATATCATTGTTTATCAAAATACAAAATAGAAGTCACCTTTAAATATGTATAAAGTAATGTTATCTTAGGGTAAAACATATTAAGCTTTAGATTAAAATTTAATAAGAAAAGGAGCTACTTCATATTGAATATAGCCCCTTATATATATAATTTCTTATGTTAGATTGTATAAATTATTGTTTCGCTATTTTGTTTATAGAGAATCCAGTTTGATCATTCCATTCTGTTTGTAATCCTAACTTAGCAGCATTATTAGAAGTCAAAGGGATATAAGTGATATGCCAGAAGTTAAAAAATGGATACTGTTCACTTTGAGTTAACTCTTCATCGTTTATAAATACTTTAGCATCAGTTTTTGTAGCTTCATAACTACCATTAGCTTTATAAGGTATACTGTTTTTGGGTAATTCAGAAACTTTTACACTACATGTACTAGTAGTAAGCTTTAAGCCAGTAACAGAGTTCCATTCAGATTCAAGACCTAAACATCTAACGTGATTCCAAGTTAATGGAATATAAATTATATTATTATAACTAAAGAATGGAGATGTAGAGTTTAAGTTATCAACTGCTTGTCCATTTATAGATATAGTGTAGTCTGGAATATAAACACTTCTTATATTTGGATTTACTGCAGGTGCTTTTTTAGGTGTTGCCTTTTTAGGTGCAAAAGCTGGAGTTAATTTTTCGTATTGACACTGTCCGTTTGGATGTAAATGGGTAGAGTAGCCATGGTGATAATGATAAGATCCTAAACCGCTCTTATTCCTGTAGTCATGATCTCCTCCGTTATTACCTGTTCTTCTTGAATGAGCTAAAGACAAGCTAGTAGTCATCATGAATAATGATAAAATAATACTTAAGATTCTTCTTTTTGAGTTTCTCATAGTTTTAACCTCCTGTATTCTCTTTCGGTATAGTTAATTCTTGATTGTTATTCAAAATCCTTCGATTATTACATATTTATACAAAATATTTAATAATGCGGTTAGGTATGGTAGAATATACCATAAATGCAAATGTTAAAAAGTATGCTTATAGAGGAGGTAAAAAATGAGGATAGATGGTCTATATAAAGAATATAAAGTTAAAAAAGAAAAGATATTATTGTGTTTAGTTATATTTTCGATTATTAGTTTAATTATTGTTGGACATATAATTAGCATAGGAATAGAGTTAAATAATGTATCAGGTACTTATAGTAATACAAAAAATATTAGTCAATCATCAGAAATAGATGTAAACAATTATATAAATCAAACTTCATACGATATGCAATCTAAGAATTATAAAGAAGAAATATCTCTTTTTGTTTTTTTATTTTTAGCTGCAGCTGCAATATACCACATTTATTTTTTTACAAAAACAAAGTTAATTATGAACAATAAAGGAATAGAACTATATTCAATATATAGTAAAAAGCCTTGTAATACACTTTATTGGAATGAAATAAAGTCAATACAAATCGGGTACATACTTGCTAATGGAAATAGAATTTCCAGATACGGAATAAAAATTAGACATATAAAAAAGAGTCATAGCCAACATGAGCAGCTAAAGGAATTTGTACCAATTATAAGGTTTAAAAATTATTCTAATTTAATAAAGGATTTAGAAGAAATAGCAGAAGAACTAAATATAGATATTTATCACATGGATGATTAGAAAAAATATCAGAATATATAGTTTTTTATTAAGTTATATGGAATAGAAAGAAGATGGAGGATAATCAGCAGATGAAAAAAATAATCTATTTAATAGTAATTATACTAATAGTTTCTTTAACAGGATGCAAGGATATAGAAATAGATGATAAAAAACAAAACAAAGAATATATTGAAGATAAAAGTATAAATAATAAAATAGAATCAGACAGGAAAGAGAATCTATCAGAATACATTTTATCAAATAGTGACAAAGATAAACTTGTGTTATCTGATTTAGAAAATCTGAGTGATTGGGAGCTAAAACTAGCAAGAAATGAAATATTTGCTAGAAAAGGATATGTTTTTAAGGATAAAAAGTTAAAAGAGTATTTCGAAAGTAAAAGTTGGTATGAAGCAGATTCATTTTATAAAGCAGAGAATCTGAGCCATATTGAAAAATATAATATTAACTTTATTAAAAATCATGAACAATTGGATTATAAAAATATAGTTTTTGGAGATTTAAAGGAAGATTTATATTTTGAGGATATCTCAATTGTAAAGAAGGGGAAGACTGAAGCAGATATTTTAAAAACACTTGGAAAACCACTGAGTATTAAATATTACACATATGAAGGCGAACAAAGTGAAGAAGAAGGTGCGTTTACAATAGAATATGAATATGATTTTGGAAAGATTATTTTTGTTGATCAACTAGACGATCCTAATATAGTGTGGGTTTTGGAAGTAACTTCACCTAAATACAACACTATTAGAAAAATAAAAGTTGGAGATACAGTTCAAACTTTATTAAATAAGCTGCCTAATTATAATGTTTATCCTTCAAAAAATAATAGTAATGAAGGTGATGAATATATAAAAATAAGGGGTGCTGGTAAGTATAACAATTATATTGATTATTTTGCAACTGAAGGTAAAATAAATACAGAATATGAGGTAGATAATGAAGTTTCATTCTGTATAAATCCAAGCACCAATAAAATAGAATCTATAAGTATGAATTTTGTTCGCTCTGCCAATTAATTTAAATGTTAATATATATAAACTACCAAAACAGTAGCCAACCAAAGCTACTGTTTTTTGTTGAACAAATATACAAGGAGTATAAAATAGTGGTATAATCCAACTTGGGAATTAAAGTTATAAATATCCGATAATGTCCAATGATTATAAGTTGATTATGTGAAATTAAATATTTATTAGAATTACTATATTTATAAAAAAGGGGGTACCATATGAAAAGATTAATTTTACTAATATTGGTTGCAATAGTAGGAACCTTCAGCTTAATAGGTTGTCAAGATGAAAAAGAGGTTTCTACAACTGAAGAATATTCAGATATGTTTGAGAGTACATTTAAAGATGTGTTAAACCTATATATTGTTACTTCGCCTATACTTACAAAAGAAGGAGAAGAGTTGGATAAAACTATAAAAGAAATAAATGAGGTTATAGAAAAGTTGGATGATGAAAGTGTACATTTTTTTTCTGAAGAAGCACGAGAAGTTGCAGGTAGAATGACTTCTTCAGCTAAGAAGGCAATAGAGTATCATAAACTTTGTCTTAAAAGCCATTATTCAAGTGAATTACACCAATCAACTATGGATGAAATCACTAAAATAGCAGATTTAATGAGAGAATACGAGAAGCTTTATCGTGAATTTTTGAAAAGTAGGTAACATATTAAATACAAGCAGCGGACACTCTTAAGTCTATTGAATCAGAATCTATAGTGTATAAAAATGAGTTGTATAATATATGGAGAGAACAAGCACCAGGGATTTCAAGCAAGATAAGAGTGAAAAAATATGATGGAACTAAATGGGTAGAAGTAGATAATGGCGCGCTAAATTATGATTCTTCTCAAGACGCACGACAGCCAAATGCATTAGTATATAATGATGAGTTATATTTTACTTGGCATGAATATAAAACAAATAATATAGCGCAAATAAGAGTAAAGAAATATAACGGAAGCAAATGGGTTGGAGTGGATAATGGATCATTAAATTATGATTGTAAGAATGGTGCTAGTGCCCCTGTAGGTGCAGTACTCAATGACAAGCTATATGTTGCCTGGATTGAGAAACAGAGTGTAAGAATGAAATATTATGATGGAAGTAACTGGATATATGCAGACGTTGGACCGTTAAGCTATGATACTTCTGAATATGATGGTAGGCCTAAAATTGTAGCATATAATAATGAAATATATGTTACTTGGTATGAATATAATGGTAGTAAATGCAACATAAGAATGAAAAAGCTTGTTAACAAAAAAGATACAGGATCAGAAAAGTCTAAGCCAAACAACAAAGGAGATAGAGCCTTACTAAGAATCACAATGGAAGAAGGAACAGAAAAAGAGTACGATATGACAATTAAAGAAGTTAATGACTTTATAGATTGGTATAATAAAATATCAACACCATGCTATACAATAGAGAAAGAGTACAATATAGGACCATTTGAAAGTAGAAAAGATTACATAGTTAGAGATAAGATAGTATCTTTTGAGGTAATGGAATATAATAAGTAAATATTAGTATGACTATGAGGGTAGGAATTAAGTTTCCTGCCTTTTATTTATGCTAATATTTAATGCAAAAAATATAGAGAATAAATAGTTAATAACACAACAGGTTAAATCTGATTTAGCTTAGTAAGCTAAATTACTATTTTCTAATTTTGTCGTACTCTGATAGTAATTGATCAAGTAATTGACTTAATTTTATTACTTCTGAATCTAGAAGATTAAAACCTTTGTGTTCTATTAAATCATTTAACATATTTCTAGTATTTTCAATTTCAAGCTTGATAGAATTTAATTTGTTATTATAATTATCCATTTTACATTCCCCTTTTCTTTTGCATGATTAGTTAGATTTAACCTGCTGTGTTATAGAAAATATTAATGGATAAATTCATAATTGGAAAATATTGTAGAAACTTAGTATTTAAAATAAAACAACTCAAATAAGCGATTAGGGCTGAGGTGGTGATGATGGCAAGAGCAAGAAGTCCAAATAGAGATAAATCTAGAGAAATATATCTTAATTCCAAAGGATCAGTAAAGTTAAAAGATATAGCAGCAGAGTTAGGAGTTAAAGATTCTCAAATTAGAAAATGGAAAAGCCAAGATAAATGGGATGATGAACTAAAAGGAGCGTTACCAAAAGTCAAAAGTAACGTTACTAATAAAAAAGCTACTAAAAAGGAACAAAAGAAAAAAGAAGCTAAGCAAGAAATAATTATAGATGATATAGATATAGAAAATAATAATTTTACTGAAAAACAACGATTATTTTGTCTTTACTATATAAAAAGCTTTAATGCAACTATGTCAGCTATAAAGGCAGGGTATTCAAAAGAAAGTGCTCATGTCCAAGGATCTAGGTTGCTAAGCAATGTTAAGATTAAAGCAGAAATAAGAAAACTGAAAGGAGCCATGGCTCAAGAGTTGTTTATTGATGCTATGGATGTAGTTAATAAATATGTAAAAATAGCTTTTGCAGATATAACAGACTATGCTGATTTTGGAAATGAAGAAGTAACAAAGATTGATAAAGAGACAAATAAAGAAAATAAATATATCAAGAACTTCTTTCACCTTAAGGATAGCTCTATGGTAGATGGAACAATAATATCAGAAGTAAGACAAGGAAAAGAAGGAGTATCAATCAAACTATTAGATCAAATGAAAGCACTTGAGAAACTTGAAAAATACTTTGATTTATTCCCAGATAAGTTTAGACGTGAGATTGAAGAACAAAAGCTTAAGTTGAGTAAAGAAAAATTAGAAATAGAAAAAACAATAAAGACTAAAGAAAATGTAGAAACTAAACCAGAAGTATTAAATGATAGTGAATTAGATGATTTGTTGGAAGATGATATAGATGACTAAAGAAGAAAAGAAGCTACTCATCAAATACTTAAAAAAACATTTCAAGAGAAAATATCCTAACACATGGGATGAAGAGTTAAGAAAATATCTAAAAGATAAACCTTTAACTGGTTGCCATGGCATAAGAAGAAAACTAGGATATATGGACCTTGAATACTTTGGAAAGGCATATTTTCCTCATTACTTTAATAGAAAAACTCCACGATTTCATAGAGAACTAGATGATATTTGGAAAAAGGGAGTCATAAAAGTAAAGGATGGAGTTAAAAGAGCAGTTGCAGCTCCAAGGGGTCATGCAAAGTCAACTAATCTAACTTTTAAAGATACCATTCACTCAGTAGTATATGGTTATAAACACTATATTTTAATTATTTCAGATTCATCGGATCAAGCAGATGGATTCTTAGGAAATATTAGAGATGAGTTTGAGGACAATAAACTTATACAAGAGGACTTTGGAGAATTTAAAGGACCTGTATGGAAGAATAGTGTACTTCTTACCAAAACAGATATAAAACTTGAAGCATTAGGAGCAGGGAAAAAGGTCAGAGGTAGAAAACATAAAAACTGGAGACCTGATTTAATAGTCCTGGATGATATAGAAAATGATGAAAATGTTAGAACTATAGAGCAAAGAAAGAAACTAGCTAACTGGTTTTATAAAGCAGTATCAAAAGCTGGTGATGATTACACAGATATAATCTATATAGGGACATTACTTCATTATGATTCACTACTAGCTAAAGTATTAAGTAATCCAGCTTATAAGTCAAAGAAATACAAGGCTGTAATCCAATTTGCTAAAAATAAGGACCTATGGGATACATGGGAGAATATATTTATAGATTTAAGTAATGAGAATAGAGCAGAAGAAGCCTATTCTTTTTTTATTGCTAACAAAGATAAAATGCTAGAAGGAACTCAGGTCCTTTGGGAAGATAAGTTAGACTATTATGATCTTATGGTTATGAAAGTATCAGAAGGAGATGCATCCTTTAATTCAGAGGAACAGAATGAACCTATAAATCCAGATGATTGCTTATTTAATGAAGAGTGGTTTGATTATTACAATGAAGCTGCCATGGATTTTAAAGAAGATAGATTTACATTCTATGGTTTCGTAGATCCATCACTTGGAAAATCCAAAACAAGTGATTATTCTGTAATAATAACTATAGCAAAAGATACTGAGACAGGTTATATGTATGTAATTGATGCAGATATAGAGAGAAGACATCCAAGTAATATAATTGAAGATATCTTAGAAAAAGAAAACTGGTTAAGAATTACATTTGGTAGAGGTTATACTTTATTTGGAGCAGAAACGAATCAATTCCAGTGGTTTTTAAAAGAAGAATTAGCTAAAACAAGTGCAAGTAAAGACTTATATCTTCCTATAGAAGAAGTTTATCAAACGTCTGATAAAGTAATGAGGATACAAACATTACAACCAGACATAAAAAACAAATATATAAAGCTTAATAAAAGACATAAGCTTTTACTTGAACAATTAAAGTTTTTCCCAATGGCAGACCATGACGATGGACCAGATGCACTTGAAGGATGTAGAGCTATAGCTAAAGGTAGTAGTGATGTATTCTTTGCCATGGCAAGTGAAAGATAGGAAAAGAGGGAGGTGAGAAAAGATAATGGGACTACTTGATTTTTGGAAAAAGAAAAGTAAAGATGATGAAAATGTAGGATTTTCAATTCAAATGAGAAGTGGAATTTCTCACCCATTTGGAATATTAGATAACTATATACCACTTGATGCTGAATATGAATTATATAAAACCATGAGAGAAGCTATTCCTGTGTTAGATACTGCTGTAAGTAGAATAGTAAGACTTGTAGGAACGTTTGAAGTTGAATGCAATAATGATAAGGCTCAAAAGGAACTTGATGAATTTCTTAAGAGTATAAAAGTTAATTCTAATCAAAAAGGTATACATAGTTTCATTCAAAGTTATTTAGATCAGCTCATTGAATGTGGTAATAGTGTGGGAGAGATCGTATTAAATAATGCTAAGAATGATATATGTGCCCTTAGGAATGCTGATATAAGAACTATAAAGCTTAAGAAAACAGATAATCCACTTGAAAATGCAATATGTCAAGTACAGCAAGGGCAAATGGAACCTGTAGAACTACCGTATCAAGATCTAATACTATTTACTCCACTTAATCCCGAAGGAGATAGTTCTTATGGAGTTTCTTTATATAGAAGTATGCCTTTTATGACAGGTATACTTTTAAAGATATTTAACTCTATGGGTCTTAATTGGGAGCGATTTGGTAACTTAAAATACAGCGTTATAATGAAACCTCAAAAAGATTCTTTAAATGGAACTCAAGTAAAGGAACGTATTAAGATTATTGAAGAATCATTTAGAAAAGCCATGGAAGCTAATAAAAAAGGAAAAGCAGCAGACTTTTATGGTATAGGAGATATAGAAATAAAGGTTATAGGTGCTGATAATCAGATATTAGATTCATCTGTTCCAGTAAAACAAGTTCTTGAACAATTAGTGAGTAAGACTGGACTTCCACCTTTTCTTTTAGGTTTATCCTGGTCCACAACAGAAAGAATGAGCCAACAACAAGCTGACTTTTTAACTAGTGAGCTTGAAAGCTATAGGGGAGTTATTGAGCCAGTTATAAAGTACATAATTGATAAGTGGAAAACTGTAACAGGAAAGGACTTCTCATATGAAATTATATGGGATGATATTAACCTTCAAGATTTAGTTGAAATAGCTAGATCAGAACTATATAAACAACAATCAGAAGGTAAGAAAATAGAAAATGCAATCAAAAAGAGAGATGAAGGGATAATATCACAAGAAGATGCAGCAATAGAACTTGGATATGAGAAAGCATATAAAGAGGTGACTATAGTAGATGATACAAATTTAAATAATAGTCAAAGTAATAAAGTATTAAAAAATGCCATGGCAAATGAGGACATATCATTGAAAAGTCCTTTTAATTCTACTCCAGAAGATGAAGAACAGTCTCAAATTGAAAAAGATACATTAAAAGGATATATGAAATGTATTAAAAGGCTAGAAGATAAAATATTATTATTAGTTCCAGAGCCTACAGAAGAAAAAGGATTTAATAAAACTAAAGATATACCTGAAGATTATAAGAATAAAGTAGAAGAAGCAGTAGATCAATTTGTAAGAGATATGCTTGGAGAGGGTGACAATAATAATTATGGTACTTATGGGACCTATCTTCTAAATGCTTTTGCATATGGAATAATAAGAGGTAACAATACAGCTAAGGAAGAACATGGAGAAGAAGGTAGAGAAAATAATAGAGAAAGAGCCAGTTACAATCATTCATATGTCCAGGAACTTTTAAACAATGGTATGGAATTGGTAAAAACAAAAGCCAAAGAGAAAAAGGAAGAGATACTAAATATAATGGCTGAACATACATCTGTAGGAGATAACCCTAACGTATGGGCTAGAACTTTAAGAGAAGAATTCAAAAATACTATTTCAGGTGAGAAGTGGTATTGGGAAAGACTTGCAAGATCAGAATCAGCCATGGCTATAGACAGAGGAGAAATGGCTGAATATAAAGCAGAAGGTTTTTTATATTGTGAATGGAGTGCTGCTCCTGATGCTTGTCATATATGTAGGAGTCTTAATGGTCAAATGTGGCATATAGATGATTCACCAAGAGTAGTAGAAGATACACATCCGCATTGTAGATGTAGAAAGAAACCTAGAACTAAAAGGCAATATGATGAGTATATGGTAGCTTAAATATTTTAAGGAGGTGATTATATGGCTAAAAGTAAAGCAGAGTTACAAAAATCAAGAATGAATCTTAAAGCTATGGTTGAGGTTAAAGGTGCCATGGAAGGAGATAGAATCTCTTCTAAAGACTTAGAAAAAATTAACCAATACACTAGAAAAGAGCTTACATCAGAGCAAGTTTATATCTATCCTATTATATTAACAAGTAATGATGAAGATAGAGAGAATGAGTATTTTGACAAGAAAGATTTAAATAAACTATCTAAATTATTCATAGGTAAGACAGGTATATTTGATCATGCTTGGAAGAGTGGTAATCAACATTCTAGAGTTTATAAGTGTAAAGTTGAAGTAGTAGAAGGAGAAACTAACTTCAAAGGTGATCAGCTATATGTTCTTAAAGCTTGGGCTTATACAATTAAACAAGGAAATGAAGATTTAATAGCCAAGATAGATGCTGGAATATACAAAGAAGTTAGTATAGGCTTTAGTACAGATGATTTAGAGTGTAGCATTTGTGGAAATAGTTTCTTTGATTATTCAAATTGCAAGCATTGGCCAGGAGTAGAATATACTAACAATGGAGTAACTGATATTTGTAGACTTAGAATGAAAGATCCAACAGATGCTTATGAATTTAGCTTTGTATCTGTACCATGCAATACTGATGCTGAAACTACGAAAGGTGTAAAACTTGAAAAAGATGAAAGAGTTAAAGAAAAAGTAAAAAATCAGAAACACGAAAAGAACTCGGATGATAATACACCGAGTATTTTTTATGCCAAAATTTCAAAGAGGAGTGAAAAAGGAATGGAATTTTTAAAGAAAATGGTTGAAAAAGCTAAGGGAGAAAATGCAACAGAAATAAATATTCCTATAGCTGATATAGAAAAAGATTTAGAAATTTATAAAGAAGCTATTCAGAAAGCTGAGGATGCAGAAAAAGAAAAGAATGCAGCAGAGGACAAAGTGAAAGACCTTGAGCCAAAAGCAAAAATGGGAGATCAATACATTGATGATGTGAAAAAAGAATGTATCAGACTTGGTAAGATGGCAGAAGGTGAAGCTTTTAATGAGCAAGTAATGGAAAAGGTCTTTGATAAATGTGATATTGAAGAACTTAAAGGATTTAAGTCACAGTATGAAAAGAAAATTGATGAAAAGTATCCTCCTACTCCTCAAATTAAAAGTCGAGAAGAAGATACAGATGAAAATAAAACTATAGTAAAAGAAGCTGATAACAGCTCTTTTAAAATGTAAGGAGGAAGTAAGTTATGATAAACACTGAAATGATAGGATTTGATGGAGCAGGAAGTCTAGATATTACATTTGCAAGTGAATTAGACTCTACAGCAGAAGGAAAAGCAGCTAAAGTATCAGCAAATAAAAAGATTGTTGTACCATCTGATGATGATATTATTCATGGAAAAATAATTAAAGTTGGAAAAGATGGAGCCTCAACAGTTCAGATAAAAGGATATGTAGAATTCGAGTATTCTACAAGTACAGTTCCTACAGCTGGATATTGTAAGCTTCTTGCAGATGCAAGTGGAGGAGTTAAGGTAGATGCAACAAACGGTAGAGAGTATCTTGTTTTATCAATAGACACTGCAAATAAAATAGTAGGATTTATATTATAAGGGGGGAACAAATATGGCAAATACAGCATTTGATAACTTAAGATTAGAAAAAGGAATGTATAAAGAAGCCATGAGTAAAGGAAAGACATTTACTCAATACTTAGAAGACGTGGATTCAAGTAAAAATTATGATGATGGGTTAGATGCATTTGAAAGACAACTTAAGAGATTTGATATTCATATAAAAGGAAAAAATGCTAATGTAGTTGAAAAATTCTTTGCTACAGATGATAGTGCTATCTTATTTCCTGAATATATATCAAGAACAGTACTTACAGGACTTGAAAAAGCTAACATTTTACCAGCTATAGTTGCTACTACTTCTAAAATAGATGCTGATACATATAAGAGTATCTATATGGATGATGGAGAAGGTTCTAAAAAGAGAAAACAATTAAGACGTGTAGGAGAAGGCGCCTTAATACCTGCAACTACTATTAGAACAAAAGAAAAGGTAACAGATATATTTAAATATGGTAGAACATTAGATGTAACTTATGAAGCTATAAGAAGAAAAAAATTAAATGTAATAGAAATATTCTTTCAACAAATAGGTAAGCAGATAGCACTTGATATGGCTTTTGATGCTATAAATGTAATTATAAGTGGAGATGGAAATAAAAATGCAGCTGATATATTTACTCTTGGAGATGAAACTATAGGAGGAGCCTCTGGAACTCTTACATATGATGAATATATTGCTTTTTGGGCTGAGTTTGATCCTTACGAAATGAATACTGTACTTGCTCCAAAACTACAATTAAAAGACATATTAACTTTACCAGAGTTTAAAGATCCACAAGCAGGGTTTACCTTCCAAAAGGATGGTAAGTTAATATCTCCACTTGGAGCTAATCTAGTAAGATCAGATCAAGTGAAAGATTTAGGAATAGATGGTATTGTAGGGTTAGACAAAGGATTATGTCTTGAAGAAGTTGTTGAGCAAGGTATAACAACAGAATCAGATAAGATAATCGATAGACAAATCGAAAAGACAGTAATTTCTCGTACTGGTGGATTTAATAAGTTATTCCAACCATCAGCAAAAGTACTAAAGTGGAAGTAGGGGCATATAGCCCCTTTTATTATGGCCATGGCTAAGGAGTGATATTATTGATTGTTGTAAATTCAGAGAGGATAAGAAGTAAGGCTAAATTAGATGAGGAATATATAAAAGACATAGAAGATACTATACTTGAGCAAATACCTTTTATTAAATCAAAGATAAAAGAAGAGTATTTGAATACATCAGATGAAAGTATAAAGACTATTATTAACTTAGGAGCTCAAGAGATAATCTTGGGTGAAGTTTTAAAGGATTATGCTAATGATGAAGATGATTCAACAAGTATTGGAATAAGTATTATAAAAATAAATGAGAATAGTTCAGTAAAAACAAGAAGTCAAAGAGCAAAAGACTATATAAAGAGTGGATGGGAAAAATTAAATCCTTATTTGAAAACTGAATCTAGTTTTTATTTTGGTAGTTCTGTGTATTAAAGGGGGAGAGCCATGGCAAATCCTAAAAAAGCTAAAAGGATATTTGATAAAAATATAAATAGATATGGGCAAAGTACGATACTTCATAAGGCTTCAAAAGGTCAAAGATGTCCATGTTTCAATCAGAATACAGGTTATTGCAATCCGCAGTGGCATAGAGATAACCCTAAAGCTCCTGAGTGTGATGAAGAAGGCTATATAGATGCAGGGTTTGAAGATATAGAGGTTAAAGCTTTCATATTACCTAAATCAGATTTAGATAGAAAAGTGATAAATGAAGCTGTTCTTTCTCAAATAGGTATACTTGATAAAGATGATTATATGTATATAGGTAAAACTGATATAGATATATTGAATTTAAGCAATACAGACTATTTGATATATGAGAATAAGAGGTGGCAAATACTAAGCCCTGATACTTATAAATTGGGGGATATATCTATTGTATATGTAGCAAGGTTGAAACCTCTTGGAAGTGATTTATATGAGTAATGTGTATGGACTTGATGAGGTTTTAAGAGAACTTGATATGATGGCTGATGAAACAGATGAGGCCATGGATGAAATAGCTAAAGAAGTAGCTACAGAGATACTAGATGAAGCTATAAAAAATGTGGATGGAGCTAATAGAAGTATAGATAAATATAAGGGTAAGCTAATAGAATTACCGTATCCAGTTAGATCTATAACAGGAACTTTAAAGCGTTCTCTTAAAATAAAGAAGTTAGGTAATGGCAAATATAAGGTGTTTTCTGATTCTACAATTTGTAATTATAGTTGGTGGATTCATGAAGGTACTAAAAAAATGGAAGCAAGACCATACCTTGATGATGCTGTAAGGAATGTAATGGATACTAGAAAGTATATAGAGATAGCAAATAGTATTATAGAAGATATATTAGATAGAAGGTGATTAAATGGATCACAATTCACCATTAATAAGTTGTAAAAATGATATAAAAGCTTTTCTAGAGTCTAAATTTGATTATATAGATATTAAAAAAAGTTATATAAATGAAAAAAGAGACTTACCTCTTAAAAAAACTTTAATAACTATTTCAAGGGGTAAGGCTAGTGTTAATACTATTGCCTTCTCAAATTACTTGTCAGATCAATATGACGAGGAAAACAATGAAATTGTAGAGACACAAGCTAAGCAACTAACCATATATTATGATTTGCATATATGGAACAGTACTTCTCCTAAACTTGGAGGAGAGGAAGAAATAGAGAGAATACAAGAACAATTGCAAAGTATCGTTGAATTTGAAAGTAATGCCATGGCTGATAAAGGTATTACTTTTTTTAGTTTTCAAGAAGGAACTGCAGTAGAAGATCCAGATGATAATAATTTATTTCATTCAAGATGCACTCTTGAAATTAAGGTTTTATGGAAGAAAGAATTTAGATTTGAGGTCATGGATGAGATAGTGAGCCATGGCGAGATATAGTAAGGATAATTTCTTATATTTAGTAATTTTATAGTAAATTTAGATAGTGTATATGGAAGAATTTAAGGAACCGTTTGATAAGATTAAGAGATTATGTAGTTAAATTAAAAAAATACTAAATTAATAGTGTATTAGTTGTATAAATATAACGGTTTTATTATGGTACCCACACCAAAAGAAGACTATCAATTGAAATAACTGCAATAAATATATTTAAAGCAATAAAAAGAGTATTTATTTCTTTCATGTTTTTACTCAAAGGAGGTTTATCATCATCTTTAATACCAACTAAATAGTGAGCCAAAACTAAAACAAATGATATAAATGGAGTACGAAAAAAAGTTGGTATGTCTAGATAAGTAAAATCTATAAATTTAGATATAGCAAATACTGCATTAATCGCTGAAAAAGAGGAAACTATAAATAATTGTTTTTTATACATTATACAAATTCCTTTCTTTAATTTAATATGATTTTTTATATCTTATGTATTATACCATATTATGTAATTATATTAAAAATTTAGACAGACTTGTTAGTGACAAAAAAGCGTATAAAATGAAAGGAGGTGGATTTAGTGAGAGGTTTGTTGCTGTTTTACATTCTCTCGCTAAAGATAATAGATGACTATACCAGATACTCAAAGAATTGGAGTTTTTAGTGAATCAACAGTATCAAAAGAAGTTATGGGCTTTCCTGGAACTTGCCTACCTATAGGAATAGTAGCAACTGTAAATCAAACTGTATATACAGAATCTACTACGAAGGCTCATGCAATACAAATTAAAGAAGATGCTTATACTTTGTTTGGAAAAGATAGTGAAATGTCTAAGTTAGTTGAAATTGAAACATTAAGTGGAGTAAATAAGCTTGTATGTGTTCCAGTTTTAAAAACTGAGAATAAAGAAATAAGTGTAGAAGAATATAAAGAAGCTCTTAATGTTTTATATAATGAGGAAGCTGTAAAGATAGTTATAACTGATACTACAAAAGCAGATGTTCATTTAGAAATTAGAAATCATTGTGATAAAGCTTCAAAGAATAGAAAAGAAAGACGCTCTCATTTAGGTGTAGAGAAAGATTTAAACGTGTCTTCTACCGTAGCATTAGCAACTCCTATAAATAATGGAGGAGTGACTTTATGGGGAAGTATTCCATTATCAACGGATGGAACTACTAATGATAATTCAATTTACTTAGCAGCTGCATGTGCAGCTCAAGATGCTTTAGAGCTAGATCCTGCTATGCCAATACATAATATAGAACTTCCTAGAGACTTGTTTGGAGGGTTATATAATAAACTTGATGATACTGATTTAGAAGCTTTATATAGTGGAGGTATTTCAGCTTGTAGAAGTATAAACGGTAAAATTCATATAGATAGATGGGTTTCTACATATACAAAAGATGATACAGTTTCTCCACTAGTAGCAGATGATAAGTTTCAAGAAGGTACAGTTATGAAAGTTAAACAACATATAGATGAAGGTCTTAGAAATAGACTTAGTACACTTCATCCTAGAGTTAAAGCTTCTCCAAAAGCCATGGGAGAAGTTAAGTCAGATGCTTTTACGTGGTTAAAAGGACAAGAGGAAAAAGAAATTATAGAAAATCCTAATGTCTATAAAATAGAAAGACAACCAGATAAAAGAAGTAGATTCCATGTTTATTATAATTATGAAATTGTATTACCTTTAAATACAATATTCTTGCATGGTAAAGCTTTAGTTTAGGAGGTGATTTAATTGAAAATAAATTTACAGCTATTTGCTGGTATACCAACATCAGATGATATATATTTCCGTATAATCCATAATGGAGTATCTAAAAAGGTAGCAATTGTTGAAAGTTATAAGAATAGTAAAAAGAAGGATACAAAAACTCAAGATGCATTTGGAGAAAAAGAAGCAGTTGCAACGTATGGATCAAAGACTACTTATGAATTAGACATATCAAGAGCCTATGCTACAGATGAAGCTATAGCAGATGGAATATATCTTGATGAATTAGAGGATTTTGACTTTGTAATAGAAAAGCCCGATAGAACTGAAACATACAGCATGTGTAACTGGAGCGAGGTTTCAGAGGATGGAAAACTTAAAGATAAGGTAACTGAAAATATGAGGTTTACTGCAGCTAAATTTAATAGAGTTAAAAAATAGGGATAGTCTTATGACTATCTCTTTTAATTAGGAGGTTTTTATGGGTATTCTTGCTAATCTAAGAAATGGAATTTGTAAGCATATAATAACTTATATTCCAGGAACTAATATAAAGGTGGCTCTAGTGCAGCTTAATAATAAAACTATTGTCACATGTAGAGAGAAAGCCATGGCATATATAACTAAACATACCGTGGATGCAGATACAGCAGATATTATTTTTAATACATATGTATTAGAAAAAGCTATGAGAAATCCTGAGAACTTAGACGAAGAAATAAGTGAATTTGATGAGATAAATGAGAATCTTACCACTACAGAAATATATGAACTCCATTATAAATACTTAGAGGTTCAAAATGGAACTAGTGAAGATATAGAAGAAATGACAGAGGAAGAACTTGAAGAAATAAAAAAAAACTTAGATCAGATACTACTGAGCGACTTAGATGGAGAATTGCAAACCATTTTAAGATACTTCCATCAAATGCTGACTTTAAGAAACTTACCTCAGGACAAATAACTTGGATCTATATGAATTTAATGATAGACCAAGATGAAAAAATAGAGGGTATGTGTAGCAAATGTAAAGAGGATATAAAGAAAGATACTTGCACTCGTTGCGGTGAAGTTATGGAATCTGAAAGAGCATTTGTAAAAAATAGTTCTTTTGATGAAAGTAAATTTAAAGCCATGGCTGAAGATGGAGAGTAGGTGAATATATGGCTAAAGATAAAGAAGTAAGTTTTATAGTAGATGCTAAAAACAAAGCCAAAGGACCTTTATTAGAAGTTAAGAGAGACTTTGAAAATGTAGAAAAAAGTGCTTCTAAAAGCTTAAGAGAAATGTCTACAAGTTTAAGAAAGGCAGATAGTTCTATATATAAATTTTCTAATAGATTAAATGGTTTGGATAGAATAGCAAAGAGAAGTTTTCAAGGTGCATCAGGGGCAGCTGCTTTATATACTGCTACGACATTAAGGGATTTTTCACAGCTAAATGACGGAATAAGTAAAACTAATACATTATATCAGCAAACAAAACAAAGCCAGGATAAAATGTTTAGAGATGCAATAAATATAAATAAGCTTATTCCTGCAGACTATACAACAATTACTCAAGGATTTTATGATTCTATTTCATCAGGAGCTGATCCAAAATATGCATCTATGACAACTAGAAAATTTGGTATAGCATCAGTTGGTGGTGATACAGATATTCCTGTAGTTACTAAAGCTGCCATGGGAACTATGAATGCATTTGGAAAAGAAATAAAAGATTTAGATCATATACTAGATGTTCAATTTAGTACAGTAAAGAATGGTATCGTTGAATATGAACAATTAGCATCATCCCTTGAAACAGGTGTACTTAAATCAGCAGATAATGCAGGTGTTTCTATTGAGGAGTTATATGGATCCATAGCTGGTATTACTAAAAACTCTATTCCAGCTAATGTTGCTGCAACTTCTCTTGTACAGTTGTTTAATAAGTTTACAGATGCTAAAGCTATAAAAGGCTTTAAAGAATTCGGTGTAGATATACAAGACACCGCAGGACATACTAGAAAATTAACAGGTATATTTAAAGATTTAAATGAACAATTTGAAAAACGTGGAATGACTAAAGAACAAAGAGCAGGATTCCTTAAAAATATTCTTGGTTCTGATGAAGCAGTAAGGGCATTGCAACCGCTTTTAGGTGATTTAAAAGAATTTGATAGAATACTCGGAGAAATGAATAACTCGGATGGGGCTGTTATGGATGCTTATGGAGATAGACTTGAAAGTATGGGTACACAACTTAAGCTTTTGTGGAATAACTTTAAAATCTATGGTATGGAAAGTATCTATGCCTTAAGCCCTTTGTTAAATGCATTAATGGAACCTACTATTAAAAAGCAAAAGTTTACAGTTCAAAAAATGAATTTGGAAGATAAACTTGAATTTGAAGATGATCCTACTAATAAGGCTATGATTAAGAAATCTATTGCACTGCTTGAAACTCAAATTAAAGATATAGATTTAACACCAGTTGAAAAGTTTAGAGATGGTTTAAAAGAGGGTGTGGAACAACTTGAAAAAATAAATCCTCCACTAGCTAAGTTCTTTGATAGTATAGGAAGTTTTTTACTGAATTATGTTGGAGATGATGAAAATGCAGTAACTTACAGAGAGAATGCCAAGTTAGTTGGTAAAGGAATTGTAGGAGGATATGCTTTTAAGAAGGTTATCGATGCCATAGCTTGGTTTAACACTAACTTTGGCAATAAAAAAGGAGAAAAAACAGGAGAAAGCCTGGCCAGTACAATAAAAACCATGAATATCAATGCAAATATAGTTAATGTATATGGAAATTCAGTTAATAGTAAAGGAAATAATTTCAATCCTAAACCTTCTAATGTAATGCCTTCACCAGGAGGAAGTTTAACACCTGTTCTTACTGGAATGGCAGGGTTAAAGCTTGGAGAAACTGCGATAAAACAAATGATGTTAAATACTCCTAAAGTAGGTCAACTTCTTCTAGAAGGAACAACAGGTAAAGCAACAGGAACCATTATAACGGAAGCTATGAAAGAGGGGGCTATAAGTCTAGCAGAAGTAGGAATAGGAGGAACTGCAATAACAACAGCTTTAAGTGCGGCTGGGCCTTTGATTGCAGCTGGAGCCTTTACCTTAGTTATGTCAGCTTTGGAGAAAAAAATTAATCCAGAAGGTAAGAATCCTATTATAGATAGTAAAACAGCAGCAAGAGAAAATATGAGAGGTAAGGAATTAGCTGATTCAATATCTGCTTATTTATCTATACATCCCAAGCCACAAACGGTTAAATCTTATAAGCCGAACTACTATAATAAAAAAGATACTATTATTAAAAGGGACATTAGTTCTCAAAAGATAAAAGAAGATATTTCTAACATGTTTAAGAAGGATCTTCTGCTTAATACTTCTCTTAACACAACCAATACAATAAATGTTCCTAAACCTACATTAAATGCAAATATTTATATAGATGGTTCTAAGCTTGCACCAAAAAGAACTGAAATTACTTATGAGAATATAGGAAAACAAGTAGAAAGAAATTCTAGAAGATATTCTGGTACTACTAGATAAAAATTAATATCACACAAACACCTACTATATTAAGTTTATAATTTGTTTTATCAAAAATTGCAATGAAAATACAAAAAGGTGGTGGTAAAATGGATAAATTAAGCCCTTTAAAGTATAAAAACTATATATGGCAAGTGAATCCAGCTACCTATAAAATTAATTTTGAAAAGAATACAGCTGTACATCATTATCCTTATACAAATATCAATGAAGTAGATGATATGGGTATGAAACCTAGAGAAGTATCTGGAACAGGTGAATTCATAGGAAAAGGAGCATATGATGAGTTTAAAAAGTTAGCAACTGCATTTTATAACACAGGTCCAGGAACATTAATTCATCCTATATGGCAGATTCAACAAGCTATATTTAATAAATTAGAAGTGGAGCAAGAGCCTACACCTAATTATGTTAAGTATAGCTTTTCTTTTATAGAACATATTCCAGATAATGTGGTTGAAGAGTTTGATAAAGGAATGTTTATTCTAAATGATACAAATACTGAGGGGGAACCTATTGATAAGTATGCAAAAAAGGAATCTAAAGTAGAAACCAAGACTCATACAGTTAAAAAAGGGGAATGTTTAAGCTTGATTGCTAAAAAGTACAATAAGCCATGGAGAGATATAGCTGACAAAAACAGTTTGAAAAATCCTAATTTAATACAAGCTGGACAAAAACTTATAATTTAGGTGATACATATGTATGTAGAAGTTGAAAGTTTAAAACATAAAAAGAATTATAAAATAAAGCGGATGAGTGAGTTTGATATAGAAACAAGCTTAGATATTCCAGCAGATCACTTCAATATCGTTATAGAAAACCCTGTAGGAGCTGATGGAAAAGGCATGAATACAGGGATATTTACTTTTAATGATATATTCACTATAAAAGAGAATGATAAAGTTATTCTTGATGGAATTTCTGATGATGTAGATGAGTCATGGGATGAAAATTCAAATAGAATTGAAATTGATGGAAGAGACAAGAGTTTATTATTGCTTGAAAATGATGCAGTTCCTCAAACGTATAAGAAGATAAAGTTTAGTACGCTTTTAAAAAAGATTGCACAGCCTTATGGTTTTAATAATTTCAAAGTAAACTCTAAATTTGATAAGACTCTAGATAAAGTTGTTGTAGATGTAGGTATGAGTGAGTGGGATGTAGTATCTCAACAAGCTAAAAAGTGTGGTATGTGGCTCTGGTGTACTCAAGACAGTACAATAATTGCTGATGTACTTAACTATAAAGAAGATGCTATTTATACATTTACTAATGATATGAGTATAAAAAATGCTATTAGAGTAAAAAGATTCTCTAAAAGAAAAAGAGGCGCAGATGTTAAAAGTGAAGTATGGATAAGAGGACAAGGTAAGAAGAAGTCTTTCACAAGTAAATACTTAGATAAGGTATTATCTTCTTGGGGAATAAAAAGAAGAATGATTTTAGAAAATGGAGAAGCTAAGAAGTTAAGCCATGGCCAATCTGTAGCTAAAAGAAATGTTGAAGAAAGAAAAAGAGGTACTCTTGAGATAGAGATAACTATAAATGGGAAGTATGATATACAAACTAATAAAACAGCTTGGGTGAAAGATTCCGTTACAGATACAAACGAAACTTTTTTTATTGTAGGAATTAGACATAAGAAAAATAACAATGAAGGTAATGTGAAAATAATAAGGCTTAGACCTCTATGGGAGGGATTGTAATGGATAGTTTCAGAAGTTCAAGAGAAAGAGATAACAATAGAAATGCTAAAAATATAGCTGAAATAGCAACTGTAACAAGTAGTGGAAATGAAGTTAATGCAGAGGGTGCTGGAGAATATAGAGAAGTTCCTCTTATTTCTCCTTTTGGAATTAAATATAATCCACCAGCTAACACAAATATAGAACTTATTAAGAATTGGAATAGTGGAGAAAATGCGGCTTGTTTAGGAGTTTTACTAGATGAAGAAGTTAAAAGCAAAATAGAAGGTACTATAAAAACAGTTAATGATATTGCATTAGATCCTGGAGAACTTCTTTTATTTAGTTTGGGTGGAGCTATGCTTAAACTTAGTAATGATGGTGCTGTACTAATTAACAATCATTTCAAGATAAACAAGGATGGTACAACTGAAAGAATATAAAGAAGGTGGTTAAGTTGATTGATTATAAGTTAGAAAACAGAGATTTAGTTAAAAAGGGTTATAGTGATATACAGACAGTTAAAGGAATAGAAGCTAAAAAGCAAAGTATGATGATAAGGCTAACAGTAGAAAGGGGTAGTTTTATTTATGATGAGACTCTAGGAAGTAAAATAAAGTTACTTTACAGAGAAAAACCTTCTAGAGTTGCTGCCATGGCTGATTTATATGTTAGAGAAGCATTAAAACCTGAAAGTGATATAGAAATAAAGAAAGTTGAAGTTAAATGGATAGACAAGAAAAAAATATTAATTCTTGTCTTTTTTAATTGGAATGATATTGAAGATAAGTTGGAGGTGGTAGCTTGAGTAATAGTTTAATAGAAAAAGACCACTCTCAAATAGTCAAGGAGATGCTTGTTGAGTTTGCTAATGAATTAAAAACAGATAGTATTTCATCAGCATCAGATATAGCAATAAGAGCTAAAGTATATGCAAATCAGATTGAAGGGTTTTATTACAATCAAGCCTTTATTTTAAAACAAACTAATCCAATGACAGCTACAGGTAAATACTTAGATAGGTGGGGTAAATCTCTAAATGTAGGAGAGAGAAAAAAAGACACCAATTCAGTTGGTAATGTAATAATGGGTAGGAAGGCTGCTTCTGATAAGGATCTTACTATTAAAAAAGGTACTATGTTTTCTACTGATGAAGAAATCTATGGGAAATTAATTACAGGTATTACGAAAGAAGATACAGTTTTAAAAGCTGGAGAATTAGAAGTTTCTATATTAAGTGAAACAATAGAAGTTGGAGAATATACTAATGTTCCTCCAGGAAGCTTTATAGTACTCAATAATCCCCCTACCGGAATAGAGTTTGTAAGAAATGATAAATATTTCAAAGATGGTACAAATAGAGAAGATGATGAAACATATAGAAGTAGATTTGAAAAAGAAAAATTCTATGGAACTGATGATGCCTTTGCAAAAAGAGCAAGGGAAGTTGATGGGGTTACATTCGCCAAGACATTAGAAAATAACAGAGGACCTGGAACAACAGATATATTAATATCTACTGTTAGTGGAATACCTAGTGATGAATTAGTTGCAAAAACATCAACTCACGTTTTAGCTAAAAGACCTTTATGTTGTGACTTAGGAGTAATTAAACCTAATTCTCAAAAGGTTAATATTGAAATAAATGTAGAGTTAAAAGAAAACTTTACGCTTGAAACTGAAATTGAAAATATAACTGTACTAGAGAGAATAAAACAAGCTATAAGAACTTATTTTAAAGTGGTTGGTATTGATGGTGTGATAAGAAAAATGGGTGTTTCTGATTCAGTATATAGTCTTGATGAGGTTGTAGATGTTGAAGTTATTTCTCCTATTAAAAATATACACCTTGACAATAGTTCTATAGCAGAAGAAGGTGTCTTTAATGTCTCAGTATGATTATAAACAAATAATTGAGAGTCAACTTCCAGAAGGGATTTATAAAGGTAATTCCATTGAAACTAATGCAGTAGGGAACACATTAAATAAAATTCAAGCTGACTTGGATATGACTGAGAAAGAAGTTAATCCTTTGGCCATGGCAAATACAAACCTTACTCGTTGGGAAAGTTTTTTTAAACTCCCTTCAAATATACAAGATGATGTTCAAATAAGAAGAGCTAGAGTAATTTCAGAATTTATACAATATATGTCGGATGAAAATGTAATAAGAAAAGATGAAATGGAAGCAATAACAGCTCTTTATGCTGATAGCAGCGAAGTAATAGAGCACTTCTCACAGTTTTTATTTGATGTAATTCTAAAGGTTACAGGAGAAAATACTATTCCTATAAGTATAAAAGAGGTTTGTTCAGTAATACAAAGGATAAAACCCTCATGGACAAGTTACACTCTAGGCATAGATTTCAAAATAAAAGATAGTAATTTAAATATAGGAGTACTTTCAATATCAGGAGAAGAAATAACCTTATATCCGAAAGGGGTGTAAATGTGAGTGTAGAAAAATACTATACAATATTAACTAAAATAGGCAAAGCTAGTATTGCTGATGCAACTACTACAGGTAAGAAAATAGATTTTAAGTATTTAGCATTAGGTGATGCTTTAAATGAGCCTATAGAGGAACAAGAAAGCTTAGCACATGAAGTTTGGAGAGGATCAATAGGAAGTATAACAACTGATGAAACAAATGAAAATTGGATTATATTAGAATCTGTTATCCCTTCTGATGTTGGAGGGTTTTCTATAAAAGAAGTCGGAATATTTGATGATTCAGATAAACTACTAGCAGTTGGAAAGTTACCTGAAACTTATAAACCTTCTGTAGATCAAGGTACTTCCAAAGAGTTAAAAATAAGAATAATTTTAGAAGTATCAAATACATCTCCAATTAATTTGCAAATAGATACTTCTGTTGTTGTAGCTACCAAAAAAGACATTGAAACATTACAAAATACAGTAACAACACAGATGGATAATTTAACGCAGGATATAAACAGTGTTCGAAGCGAAACAACTGAGCAAGTAAATCAATTTAAAACTGATATTCAAGAGTTAGACTATAATGTTTATCAATTAAATCTACAACAATATTATGATGGAAAATATCCAGTTAAAAGAGGATTTTTTTATGACGGATTCATTAATTCTAATGTCATAGATAGCTTACATAGTACAAAGGGATTGCTAAATACAAGCAAAAAGGCTTTATATTTTAATAACTCTGTAAGCACAATGTCAGTAGGTGGTAATATGGCTAAACAATTTGGATATAGTTCTTCAAAGGATAGTAGATTAGCACAAACATTTAGTATATCAGAAACTAAGACTTTGCAAAGTATAACAGTAAGACTAGCATTACCTGGTGGATCTACAGCATCAGATAGTGCTAGAATAAAAATATACCATACATCATCATCATCTACTAGATATCCTTCATCATATATTGCTAGTTCAAGTAATACAGTTGCTTTAAGCGGATTACCTACTTATGGCGGATACGCTATGATGCCACAAAGAACATTTAACTTTAGTAACTTAACTCTATCACCAGGTAGATATTCATTTGTAGTAGAAAGAACTGGAAGCTACCCTTCTTCATTTAGTGGGGTTTGGTTGGCTTGTACTAGCAGTGACTCTCTTGCAAATGAAAGGATGACAGTGCAAGAAGGCGGCTCATGGAATAGCAAATACAATGATAACTATGATGTAGAATTTACAGCTAGATTCGCTTCACCTATAGAAACTAAAACATATCAGACTAAAGTTCAAAATTTTATAAATCCAGTATCTAAAGTGGTGTTATATATAAAATATACTAAACATAATAATGTTACACTTACACCTTCAATATCTATAGGGGTATCAGATAGCTTCAAAATCATGACATTAGAGGGTAGTCCATATGCTGTAGATGGTGGGACAGAAGCAAAATATACTTATGAATCTGCTACACCACATACTAGGGTGAAATTTAAACTACAGATAACAGGAGTTGATACTAGTTCACATGCTACTGTTAATGAATATGGTTGTATATTTGGGGTGATATAATATGAAAAAAGTACATATAAGTTCTAATTGTGTTGAATATATAGATACAGAACAGGAATTGGAAGCTAAACAACTAGAAAAGGATAAAGACTTAATTATAGACAATCTATTACTTGAAAATGCTACATTAAAACAGCAATTACAAGACTTGCAAAATATGGTCGACACATTAATATTAAAAGAGGTGATGGTATAATGAGAGATTGGATTATTAGATACTGCAAAGGTATGCTCCAGAGAGGAAAAACAAATGAGGATATGCAGAAATTAAAACATGTGGGTTTTATTACACAAGAGGAATATCAAGAAATAGTTAAATAGTTTCTAAAGGTAGATTTAACAACGTTAGGACCACAAAGAAGGGTTCTTTTTTTATGCCCTTCTTCAATTTTAGGGAGGTATTTAAAATATGAATGAACATCTATTAAAAAATAATAAAGAAGTATTTGAAAAACTGAATATCTATAATTGGCATAAGGAAGGTATAACAGGTAAAGAAGTTAATGTAGCTATAATTGGATATGGTGGAGTTATGAAAGAAAAAAAGCCATGGCTAACTAATGTAAACACTTCTGATGATGGAGGAAGTTATCATGATGGTGATGAGCTTATTAATGCAGTTGCTCCAGATTCAAAAATATATAGCATTAATATATTTAAAGGTGGATGGAATTTTGAAGAAGCACTTAAATGGATATTAGAACATGATATAGATATTGTGTGTACTTCTATTAGAAAAACAAGTTGGTGTAAAGAGGAAGAAGAAATATCTAAAAAGCTATATGAAAGAAATACTATTATGATAGATTCATCTGACAACGAAGGAAAAGAGGACAGTATAGCTTATCCTGCACAGTCAAAATATTGGTATGCTGTAGGATCCTATAGTGAGTTTTTAAATGGTAGAGCTGGATATGTAAGCTATGGAAAAGAATTAGATATACTTTCATATACAGGTTTAGCGGTACATGCAGATGCAAACCGTATAATACCTATTACTCATACTAGCGGTACTACTCAAGCTGTATCTGGAATGGTAGCTCTATTGAAAGAAGCTTATAGAATAGATAATACCAACTTTAAACAGTACATAAAGGATAATAGTTTAGATTTAGGTTCTAACAGTTGGGATAAAGAGACTGGTTGGGGCCTTTTTAAGTTGGAGGAAAAACCTAATATTGATAAAATTAAACCTCCTATAAAAGAAGATCTACAAGAACAGGAAGAAGGTCAGAACATACTTGAAAACACTAAATTCAAGGATATTAACAATCATTGGGCCATGACAAATATACAAAAGGTTGTTGATGCGGGGTTAATGAATGGATATGAAGATGGAACATTTAGACCAGATGATTATCCCACTAGAGCAGAATTAGCAACAATTTTAGTTAGAGCTTTAAAGCTATAGGGAGTAGGTGCATATATGAACAGTGCTACTTATGTAGATGAAATTTGCATAGAAAAACATAAGCATATAGAGCAAAAATTAAAAGAGCACGAAAAAAGACTGGATGGTCATTCTAAAAGGATAGATGATTTATGCGAGGATGGTAGAGAATATAAAGTGCAGATACAAAATTTATGCAGACAGATAGAAGATTTAACAAAAACAATTAAATGGTTTATGGGATTATTAGGTGGAAGCTTTGTAGGCTTCTTTTTTTATGCAGTTCAACAAGGAATATTTAAATAATAGGAGGGTTTATTTATGAATAATAAAAAAATAAGAAACTATGGATTATGGGTAGCTGTATTATCTTTATTTGTACCAGAAGTTGTTAAGGCATTACATACATACAATATAAATTTGATTCTACCTGAAAACTATCAAACTTTAGTTGAATATGGATTAAAAGCATTAGTTTTAATGGGGGTCATATCTAATCCAAAAGAAGGTAAGTGGTTTAAAGATACTGAAAAGGTAGGTGCTGAAAATGAGTAGAAATTTAAATGATTTACATCCGTATGTTAAGCACTTGGCTGAGAAGTTCATAGCTGAATGTAAGAACCATGGCATAGAAGTATTAATATACTGCACATACAGAAGTAAAGAAGAACAAAATAAACTTTATGCTCAAGGAAGAAGTAAGTCGGGTACTGTAGTTACAAATGCAAGGGGAGGATATTCATATCATAATTATAAATTGGCTTTTGATTGTGTACCTATAATGGGAAGTAAAGCACAATGGGGAAGAGCTGATTTATATGAAAAGATGGGAGCTATAGGTAAATCTATTGGACTTGAATGGGGAGGAGACTTCAAAAGTATCAAAGATAGACCGCATTTTCAGTGGGATGGAGGATTCACACTTAAGCAATTAAGACAAGGATTATATCCTGCAGATCCTAGACAAAAAACAAAAAGTGAATTTGAGATTGCTATAGATAAGCTAGTTGAAAAGGGGGTTATTAATAGCCCTAATTACTGGATAAACAATGAAACTTATAAAACAGAATATGTTCAAACTTTAATAAAAAGAGTTGTAAAGAAAATAAGATAGTCCCTTGGGACTATCTTATTTTTATAACCTTACACTATATATACATTTGTTATAAATATGATTAAATTTTATATTTTGAATTATTAAAAAGTAGGAATTATAGTTGAAACCTTGAAATTAGATAACTCTTTTCTTGGAACTAGTGACATACCAGGGCCATATTTACCATCTATTTGCCATCCCCATAAAATTAATGTCCCATCATCCTGAATAGCTACGCTTCCACAAGAAGAAGCATAAACATTTACTATAGGTTTATCATTATTACAATTTATTTGTTTGAATGTTTCATGATAAGGTGTATTTCCTGTACCTATTACTCGAGTTTTAAGAAATCCATCACTTTTCATTTCTGATTCATCATCAATTGTACCTTCATTATTGCCTAATTGTCCAGCACTAGTATCACCTATACAGTATAGTTTACCGTTAGAATCAAGTGCTATTGCATGATCATCTCCAGCATCTAATTTTATTATATTGTTTAAGCTATAGTTTAAGTTGATGTTTACAGGGATTTTGCTGAAATTAATGTCTTCTGTTGTACAAGTAGCAACTTGTCCATTATTAAACCAAATAACATAAAGGTCTTTATAATATAGATAGAAAATATCTTTTACATTAGATAGATTAGTAATATACTCACCATATAATTTTGGATTGTAAATACTTACACTATTATCTTCTAACAATTTTAAACGATCAACTGATTTTTTAACATTTGCTTTAGTGGAATATGGTGCAGAATACTGAGATGCAATATCTTTTAAGTCAAATGTTTTGTTGTATCTGTTGAAGCGAACTTCTTTTCTAACTTGATCCATCGTCTCAAAGATTAATACACAATTATAGTTATTTGATAATGGAGCTTTTTCTATTTTTTTAATATTAGTTGCTATTTTTATAGAGTTTTCAAGGTTTATATCACTTGAACCACTATTATCGTTTCGATATCTTAATATAGAATATAATGAACCATCATTTTTCAAAAAGAATAGCATTCCATAATTACATCCAGATATAGATAATCCATCATAACTTGATACTTCTTTTACGTTGTTAATATCCGACTTTTTCCATCCATTTTCATCACAGAAGAAAAGTTCACCATTTTCATTTAATGCAATATTTGTAGGTGTTCCTCTAGATATAATAGAAGCAAAAGTTTTTAAGGATGAGTCTTGGGAAGCAGCAAATACAGATGTGCAACTAAAAATTAAAAATAAACAACTAATAATAATTGCTTTAAATTTTACAAATTTTTTCATTTATTTATCCTCCTTTTTTATATGTAAAAAATAAATCTAAGGAAAATTATACCGCATAATGTATTATTTTGTCAATAATGTAAAATATTTATTAATAATCTCCGAATACATTTTTTATTAAAATTTTACTAGTGATAAGAAAATTGATTTTGTTTTTATTTTTTTATAATCTTTAATAGCAGATTGTATATCTTTCTTTTTTTCAATGGATAAATAATTAGAGTTATATTTTTATTTATTTTAGAAAGGAGAAGTATAATGGCAGGTCAAACTTTAGCATATGTTACGAATGAATTTGATACGAGTGTATCAGCAATCTAAACATTAGACAATACAGCAGTTGATACTATAACTGTTAGAGATAGTCCTTTTGTAATGGTAATAGCAGCAATTACTAAATGTAAACTTTTTAGAGAAATTAAATTTATAGGTTTTGAAAAATATATTATAAGCTTTAATTAAAGATTAATTAAAAAGGTAGCTTTAAAGCTACCTTTTAAATATTCTAATCTAAGAACTTTTCAATTTCCTTATTAGCCATCATCCATTCAGTTTTTATCTTCATATTTTTATAATCTTCAAGTTCTTTAAGCATTTCTTTTTTCTCATCTAAAGATAAATATTCCAAGTGATTTTCAAGATTGTTTTCTAACTGATTAATTGAATTTTCTAATGATTTTAATAGTATTTGAAGTTGATTATTTCCAAACATAAAAATACCTCTATGGAATAGTTTTATATTTAGATTATTGCAATGTAATGTTAAAAAATTTCATTTTAAACTATTTTTATTTTTTGATGTATAAAAAAATACTAAATAAATTTAGTGAAATATTATTATTTTATACATATATAGGCTATAATGGAAAATGTGAATGTTGAAAGGAGTGGTAAAAATGGAAATAATTAAAGGTTTCGTAGATACCTTAAAGAAAGATTGGAAATCAGATATGGTATTTATAGCTATAGGTCTTATACTTGCATTTTTTGCTAAGAAAATGTTTTTTTAAATTCTAATTTTGATATATAATTTTCTAGATTATTCTTAAACAAGAGCAAATAAATTTCATATTGTATGTAGCTGATTATGCTTTAGCATAAAAAAACTTCATGGCTCAATTTTATATTTTTAAAGAACTAATGTTCTGGTATAATTAAAAATAGAGGTGAGGATATATGGGGATAAGGACTAATAAAATAGATAAAGAGTTCGAAGAAGAGATTACAGAGAAAGATTTAAAAGTTATGCTTATTGCTGAAAAGTTTCTAAGAGAAAATGGGTTTGCTCTTATGAAGGAATTCGAAGATACAGTTAGTAAAATAGCTTGTATAAATAATAGATAGAATTTAAAAATACATATATAAATGAAAATACACTACTTATAATATAAGTAGTGTATTTTTGATGTTGATATAAAGATTCTTTGCACAGAAAATAATTATATCACAAAAGATATAATTAGACAGAAAAACTTAAAAACCTTTAAATTATTTTGAAATTTTACAAA